>NC_018485.1:0-27500 GCF_000304315.1 Methylocystis sp. SC2
AAAATTCTCCCGATTCAATCTCTTGCAATCAAGCTGTCACGAACGGGAAATCACTCGGGCACTTGACACTATTTCTGGCGCTTCTCCGGCGCGCCGCCGGCGCGAGGCCCTCGCCCCGACGCGCATGTCGCCGGCGGAATTTTAAGGGCGGCGAATCATCGGCTTATCGCCGAAGATGAAGAAAGTTCATGGCGCCATGCGACAAAAGCCCAATCATTATGACAGATTTAATCGCGAGCGTCGTTGCGCGTGATGGCGCTGACGTGTAGCTTCGAAGGGTCGAGCGAAAGGCGGTCGGCGTCAGTTTTTCATGGGCGCGCAATAGTGAGGGGAACGGCCTGCGTTCCCCGGCGCGGATGGGCCCACAGAGCAAGACGCATTGCCGCCTTCCAGCCGTTCGGCTTGAAAATTCAAGTGATCAGTTCGCAAGGGCGTAGAGTAAATTCCGTTTCCTGCGACGCGCATCAATCCGGGGATCTCGCTGATCCCGGACGAGGGGAGACTTTGCCATGGCGAAGGGGCGTTTGGCCGAGACAGTCGAGGGAGCGCGCCGCGTCAACGATCGCATCAGTGTGCGGTCGTTCGCGGCGCCATGCGGCGTCTGTTTCACGCAGGAGGCCAACGTCGGCAGATGCGCGCGGCTCGCCATCGGGCCGCCTCCAAGAGTGTTGATTTAACGCCGTTCGCGGCGGCAATTACTCGATCCAACTAGGTTCCTTTCGATCAGCGCCAGCGGCGAGATTCGCCGGGGGCTCCCTTTCTGGCGCTCGTTTCGGAAAAAAGGTCTGAGATGTCCGATCATAGAGAACAATTGGCAGACGACGGAGTAACCGCTGAAGATCGCTCGAAATGGGACCGAGTACGGCACAGACTGAGGAGCGACCTCGGCGACGCGGTTTATAATTCCTGGTTCACGCGATTGGAGCTCGAGCGTATCGACGGCGGCGCGGTGCATCTGACGGTGCCCACCAAATTTCTGAAAAGCTGGGTGCAGTCGCACTATGCGCCGCGCATCAAGGCGCGCGTCGCGAGCGAATTTTCGAAAGTCGAGCGCGTCGTCATAGACGTACGTTCGCCCATGCGCAAAGCGCGCTCGCGTGAGGACGGCGCGGATCAGGTCGAGTCCAACGCGCCGCACTGCGTCTCGCGCGCCGTCGCGTCATTCGCGCCTGCGCTCGATGCGGCCAACGAAGCCAGCGCGCGCCGCGCCGCTCGCCCGATGACCATGCGTCACGACGCCGACGCATTCGTCGGCTCGCCGCTCGATCGTCGGCTGTCCTTCTCGACTTTTCTCGTCGGGCCGTCGAACCAGCTCGCCTATGCGGCCGCCTGCCGCGTTGCGGAGGCGCGCTCCGGCGATCTTCCGATGTTCAATCCGCTCTACGCCCATGCGGCGGTCGGGCTCGGCAAGACGCATCTGCTGCAGGCGCTCGCGCATGCGTCGAACGACAACCGCCGCCATACGATTTATCTGACGGCCGAGCGCTTTATGAGCGGCTTCGTCTCTTCGCTGACCACGCATACGTCGCTGGCGTTCAAGGAGAAGCTGCGCGGCATCGACGTGCTGATCATCGACGACGTTCAGTTTCTCCAAGGCAAATCGATCCAGCAGGAATTCTGCCACACGCTGAATGCGCTGATTGACGCCGGCCGTCAGGTCGTCGTCGCCGCCGACCGGCCGCCGTCGGAGCTCGACACGCTCGACGAGCGCGTGCTGTCGCGATTCAAGGGCGGGCTGTGCGTGGACATCGGCCCGCTGGACGAGTCCTTGCGCATCAAGATCCTCGCCGCGCGCATTGCATCGGCGAAGGAGTCGCAATCCAGTTTCCACGTGCCGCCGGAAGTCATCTCCTACGTGGCGCGGACGATCGCGACCAACGGCCGCGATCTCGAGGGGGCCGTCAATCGGCTTCTCGCCCACGCCACGCTCACCGGGGCGCCGCTGACCGTCGAGACCGCGGAAACCGCCATTCGCGATCTCGTGCGCACACAGGATCCCAAACGCGTCAAGATCGACGACATCCAGAAGCTCGTGGCGAGCCACTACAATATTTCGCGCTCCGACATTCTGTCGTCTCGGCGCACCGCCAATGTGGTGCGGCCTCGACAGATCGCCATGTATCTGTCGAAAGTGCTGACGCTGCGCTCGCTGCCGGAGATTGGCCGCAGATTCGGCGGCCGCGATCACACCACGGTGCTGCACGCGGTGCGGAAAATCGAGGAGCTCGCCGCCAAGGACAAAGGGCTCGCCGAAGTCATCGAACTTCTGAAGCGCATATTGAGCGAGCAGTAGACTGCGACGCTCGGCGGGGTTCACGCGTAAGGCGTGACGCGATCCGCCGGGCGCATGTCGGCGCCGGAGCTTTTCATCGTCCGGTCTTCACCGTCGTCCATAATCTGGTGATCAGTTTCTGAACGGTCTGATCGGGCGCCGTGACGGTAAACAGGCGTCGCATCGTGAGGTCGTTTGGATAGACCGACGGATCGTTCGCGACCGCCTTGTCAATCAGCGGTCGTGAGGGCGCGACGCCATTGGCGAAATTGGTGGCGATCGAATTGCGCGCGGCGATGTCCGGTCGAAGCAGATAGTCGATGAAGAGATAGGCTTCCTCGAGATGGCGCGCGTCCTCTGGAATCGCGAGATTGTCCAGCGACAGGAGCGAACCCTCGGTCGGGATCACGTAAGCGATATCGACGTCGGTTCCGGCCTCGCGGGCGCGATTGCGCGCTTGCAGGCTGTCGCCCGACCAACCGATGGCGACGCAAATGTCGCCGTTCGCCAGCGCATTGATATATTCAGAGGAATGGAATTTCTTCACATAGCGGCGCAGACTTCCTAAGAGGCCGGCGGCCCGCGCAAGATCCTTCGGATTTTTCGAATTAGGATCGAGCTTCAGGTAGTTGAGCGCGATCGCGAACATGTCCTCCGGACTGTCGAGCATGTAGACGCCGCAGTCGGCGAGCTTCTTTAAATTTTCCGGCCGCAGGACCTGATCCCAGCTCGTTATCGGCTTGCCGAGCCGCTCCTGGACCTTCGCGACATCGTAAGCGACGCCCGTCGTGTACCACATGTAGTTGATGGCGTAGCGGTTGCCCGGGTCGAAACGCGAAAGTCTGGAGTCGATCTCGGGCCAGATATTGCGCGCGTTGACCAGCTTGCTTCTGTCGATCGGCTGCAGCACGCCCGCTGCGATCTGCCGCTGCAGGAACGTCGCCGACGGCGCCACGACGTCGTAGCCGGTGTCGCCGGCAAGAAGCCGCGCCTCGAGCATTTCGTTCGAGTCATAGGTGTCATAAATGACTTTGATTCCCGTTTCTCGGGTGAAGTCCTCGAGAACGCTTGGATCGATGTAATCGCTCCAATTGAAAATATTGACGACGCGCTCAGCGCCCAGGACGGGCGATGTCGCGGCGACGAGCGTGAGGAGGCATGCGAGAAGAAGCCGTTTCATGCGACAAGCCGTGTAGCGGATCAATGGGGGAACCTATCATGGTTGCGCGCGCTTTGGCGACGCGCCATGCTGGCCTGAGCAGCCGAAACGCCAGCGGAGACGATATGACCGCGATCCTCACAGATGGCGCGACCGCGCTCGAAAGCCGCGCCGACGCGACCAAATGCGTGGCCCGCGGCGTCCGCCGCTATCTGAGAGCCTCCGGCTTTTCCGTTGTTTGCGAAGCGCCCCTGCCGAACGGCCGACGCGCCGATCTCATCGCGCTCGCATCTGACGGGGTCCTGCGCATTGTCGAGGTCAAGTCGAGCTACGCCGATTTTCGCGCGGATCTTAAATGGCCGCTGTATCGCGGCTTTTGCGACCGGTTCTATTTCGCGATCCCCGCATCGCTCGATCCGGCGATTTTTCCGAACGACGCGGGCTTGATCGTCGCGGACGCGCATGGGGCGCTACTGACGCGCGAGGCGCCGGTTTTCCCCCTCGCGCCCGCGCGTCGGCGTTCGATGCTGTTACGTTTCGCGGCGATGGCGGCGGACCGTTACTGCCTGCTGGCCTTCGGCGACGAACAGCCGAATTGAGGCGTCAGCGGGGCGCACGCTTGGCGAGAATGCGTTGCAGGGTCCGGCGGTGCATGTTGAGCCGCCGCGCCGTCTCCGAGACGTTGCGGTCGCATGACTCGAAAACCCTCTGGATATGCTCCCACCGCACGCGGTCGGCGGACATGGGATTTTCTTGAGCGTCGGGCTTGTCGACCTGCGTCGCCATCAGCGCGTGATAGATTTCGTCGGCGTCGGCGGGCTTCGCTAGATAGTCGAAGGCGCCGAGCTTAACTGCGGTCACCGCAGTCGCGATGTTGCCGTAGCCGGTTAAGATGATTCCGCGCGCGTCGGGACGCGACGTCTTCAGCTTTGAGATGACGTCGAGGCCATTGCCGTCGTCAAGCCGCATGTCGATGATGGCGAAAGCGGGCGGATTCGACTCAAGCGCGGCAAGACCTTCGGCGACTGTTTCGCAGGGCGTCACCAGAAAGCCGCGGGCCTCCATCGCACGCGTCAATCTGCCAAGAAACGGCTTGTCGTCATCGAGGATCAGCAGTGAACGGTCCTGCGGCAGCGCCGGAACTTGCTCAGGTTCCGAGACGCCTTCCCGATCCGCCTTCAATTCTTCGGTCGACATCGTGCGTTTCCAACCCTGATTTTTGTCAAATCTAGCTTATCGCCGGCGTCGCGTCGATTCTATTTGTCCTGTTGGGGAAGCCTTGGCCTGGCCGCGGCGGGCTCGAGCGCGGCGCGCGGCCAGGTGATTTTGGCGATCGCGCCGGTGCGCGGCGGAGAGACATTCATTGTTTCGACCGTAGCGCCCGATCTCTCCAACAGGGTTTTGGCGATGAAGAGGCCGAGGCCAAGCCCGGATTCGGCGTCGTTTTTCGTGCGCCGTTCGATCGGCCGACCCCGCAGATATGGGTCCCCGAGACGGTCCAGAATGTCGGGAGAGTAGCCGGGCCCGTCGTCCTGAATGGTGATCGTCACGTAGCTTGAACTCCACCAGGCGTCGATCTTCACGCGCGAACTGGCGAAGTCCATCGCGTTTTCGACAAGGTTGCCCAGCCCATAAAGAATCGCTGGATTACGCGCCAGCACCGGCGGGTCCGAGGGCCCGTTTTTGGAAATTTCGACCTCGACGCCGATCTCACGCTGCGGCTCGACCACTTCCTGGATCAGCGTGTCGATCGACAGCAGATTCATCACGCTGCTCTGGTCCGTCGCGCCGAGCGACGCCAGCTTGCCCAGGATCTCCCGACAGCGCGCCGTCTCCTGCGCCAGGAGCGCGAGGTCGTCGCGCAGCGCCGGCGCATTCTCCGGCAGGGAATTCTGCAATTCTTTGATGATCAGCGTAATGGTCGCGAGCGGGGTGCCAAGTTCATGCGCGGCGGCGGCGGCGAGGCCGTCGAGTTGCGAGAGGTGCTGTTCGCGTTCGAGCACCAATTCCGTCGCCGCGAGCGCGTCGGCCAGGAGCCGCGCCTCGTCCGACACCCGCGCGGCGTAGATGCCGATGAACGCCGCGCTGAGCGCGAGCGCCGCCCACACGCCGGTGCGGTAGAGGAGGGGGAAGGTCAATTTTTCGTCGGCATACCAGGGCAACGGATAATATTCGACCGTGAGCACCGTCGCGACCGCGATCATGACGATGCCGAGCAACAGCGTCAGATTGCTCGGCAGCGACACCGCCGAGATGATCACCGGCGTCAAAAACAGCATCGCGAAGCTGTTCGTCAGTCCGCCGGTGAGATAGAGCAGAAATCCCAGCTGGATGATGTCGTATCCCAGCAGGACGGCCGCCTCGACGTCGCCGAGGCGGAAACTGCGCGGCGTGCCGAAGCGCATGCCGATGTTGAGCGTCGCCGAGGCCGTGATGAACACGAAGCAGAGGCCGACCGGAAAATCGAATCCGAGAAAGAAATAAACCCCGATACATGCCGCCGCCTGACCGGTGATGGCCACCCAGCGGAGCATGAGCAGCGTCTCCATGCGCAGGCGCCGGGCGTCATAATCATATTCGACGGTTGTCATTTCAGTAATTCCATGGAGGCCGCTTCCGGCGCGCGTCACAATCCCACGCCGCGCGACGCGCGCCAGATGCGCCACTGTCGCCGCAGCGGCGAGGGATCGCCAAGCGGGCGAAACGGATCGTAGTCGCTTCGCGCCAGCCGCTCCAGATAAAGTGGAGCGGTGGCGCACGGGAGCAGCGCGGCGCGGGCGGGTCCGAGATCCACGGCCAAACGGCGCGCCCGCTCGTAGCGGGACTGCGCCAGCGCATGCAGTTTCTTCACGGTCGGACCAAGCTCGCTGCGCCGGCCAGAGGGTTCGCCGTCATGCGCGACGGCCTCGTCCGGCAGGAATTTCGCCTGTTGGGGACCCTCGGCAAGTGCGCGCAAGATGCGCGTGAGGCCGAGCGCGACTCCCGCCTCATCGAAAGCCTCCGCCGACGGCGCTTGAAGATCTGCGCCGAGAATTTGCGCCGCCCAGCGAATCGGCGCCGCCGCCGTGGCGCGGCAATAGTCGTCGAGCGCCGTCCAGCTCGGCATCGCGTCGTCGTAGAGATCAAAAATATGCGCCTCCGCCAGCGCGACGAATTCGCCGCGGGGCAGGGAGAATCGCTCAATCGTGTCGATCAGCGCGTCGGCCACGGGATTGGCGCGCACGCCTTCGCCTTGCGCGGCGTCGGCCTCCAGCGCGTCGACCCACCACTGCAGCCGCATCTCGCCCAGCAGCGGTTGCGTGACCTTGCCGCTGACGTCCGCCGTTTCCTGGGCGAAGGCGTAGAGCGCATGAATGTGCGGGCGCGCGTCCTGGGGCGCAAAGAGGCAGGCGAGCCAGAGGTCGCGATCACGCGCGCGCAGCAGCTCCTCGCATTGCACATAATGCTCCTGCGAGGCGGCGCTCATGATGTCACACGGCGATCAGCAACGCGCCGACTCGCCGATTCTCGTCGACGAGCACATTGTACGTCCGCACGGCGGCTCCCGTCGCCATGGTTTCGCAACCGACGCCCGCCGCGCGCAGCTTCGCGCGCAGGCCGCCGGCAAGCGGCAGCAAATCCTGCCCGGTGCCGACGACAAACACGTCGAGGCCGCCGCTTTCGGACAGCGCGCTATCGATCATTGAGTCGTCGATCTCCGCGGCGCTGGTCAGAGGCACGGCGCGCACGCCGGAGGGCAGCGCGAGAATAGAGCCGCGGTGGGACATGTCGGCGAAGCGGAATCCGCCGCCGCCGTAGTCGTCGATCTTATGACGGCCGGGTACATAACCGTCCGTCAAGCCGGCCTCGTCTTGGCGCGTTTGCCGGACGTCTTCCGAGAGGGCGCGGGCGTCTTTTCGGCGGATTTCGTCGGCGCGGCGACCGGCGTTTCCGCAACGTCATCGCGCGCGGAAACTTCTGCGTCGGGCTTGGGTTCCGTCTCGTGTTTCTGCGCGGCTTTGTCGGCGTCCTCATTGCGCAGCCCGAGATAGATCAGCATCGGCGAGCAGATGAAGATGGACGAGTAGGTCGCGACGAAAATGCCCCAAATCATCGCGACTGAGAACGAACGGATCACTTGGCCGCCGAAGGCCACGAGCGCGAACAGCGCAAGCATCACCGTCGTCGCGGTCATGATCGTGCGCGGCAGGACGGCGTTGATCGACATGTCGACCATCTGCGCTGTCGGCAGTTTCTTGTATTTGCGCATGTTCTCGCGAATTCGGTCGAGTACCACCACGGTTTCGTTCAGCGAGTAGCCGACGATGGTCAAGATCGCGGCGATCGATGTGGTGTTGAACTCGAGCTGCGTGATCGAGAAAAAGCCGACGGTGAGCAGCAGATCGTGCATCGTCGCGATCACGGCGCCGATCGCGAATTGCCATTCGAAGCGGAACCAGAGATAGGTCAGCACCGCGATGATCGACAGCACGACGCCGAGCGTGCCGGACTGCACCAATTCATTTGAGACGCGCGGGCCGACGACCTCGACGCGGCGCAGATCATAATATCCGCCGACGGCGCCGCGCACCCGCTCCACCGCCGCCTGCTGGGCGACGTCGCCGCCGGGCTGCAGACCGAAGCGCAACGTGGCGTCCGCGGGATTGCCGAACGCCTGCACCTCGATGTCGCCCAGCTGGAGGCCTTCGCCGAGCGTGCGCAGCGTGCCGACTTCCGCGGCCCCGGATTTCGCGCGCAGTTCGATCACGGTGCCGCCGGCGAAGTCGATGCCGAAATTCATCCCCTTGAAGACGAAGAGGGCGACGGCGATCAGCGACAGCAAAGCCGAGAATGGATAGCTCACGCGGCGGAACCGCATGAACGGGAACTTGGTGTTCTCCGGAGCGAGGCGCAGAAGTTTCATAAAGGTCGCCCCTTCAGATCGGCAGTTTTGTCGGCCGCGCGTAATGATACCAGACGGCGATCATCATGCGCGTCATGGTCACCGCGGTGACGATGGTCGTCAGAATGCCGAGCGCGAGCGACACGGCGAAGCCGCGCACCGGTCCCGAGCCAAGAAAATAAAGGATCGCCGCGGCGACGAACATGGTGACGTTGGAGTCGACGATGGTCGCGAAGGCGCGCGTGAATCCCGCGTCGAGCGAGGCGAGGATCGAGCGCCCGGCGTGATTTTCTTCGCGTATGCGCTCGTAGATCAGCACGTTCGAGTCGACCGCCATGCCGATCGTCAACACGATGCCGGCGATGCCCGGCAGCGTCAGCGTCGAGCCGAGCAGCACGAGGCCGGCGAAAATGAAGGCGATATGCACGAACAGCGCGAGATTGGCGAAGACGCCGAAGACGCCATAGGTGACGAGCATGTAGACGACGACGAGACCCGCGCCGACATAGGCGGCGCGTTTGCCGGCGTCGATCGAGTCCTGGCCGAGTCCCGGACCGACGGTGCGCTCTTCGACGATGTTGAGCTTGGCCGGCAGTGCGCCGGCGCGCAGCAGGATCGCAAGGTTGTTCGCCTGTTCGACGGTGAAGCGTCCGGAAATCTGGCCGGAGCCGCCGGTGATCGGCGTCAGGATCCGCGGCGCGGAAATGATCTTGTTGTCGAGGATGATCGCGAAGAGGCGTCCGACGTTCTTGGAGGTAACTTCGCCGAAGGCCTGGGCGCCGCGAATGTTGAAGCGAAAATTGACGACCGGCTCGCCGCTTCTTTGCTGGTCGAATCCGGGCTGCGCGTCGGTGAGATCCTCGCCCTTGACCATCACCTGCTTCTCGACGCCGAGCTTGCCTTCCTGTTCAACCTGATCGAGCTCCTCGACTTCCGCCGGATTCTGGCCGGGATCGGCGACGAGGCGGAATTCGAGCTTCGCGGTTTTGCCGAGAATTTCCTTGAGCGTTTCGGGGTCCTGAAGGCCCGGCACCTGCACCAGCACGCGGTCGTCGCCCTGCCGCTGAATGCTCGGCTCACGCGTGCCGAGCGCGTCGACGCGCCGCCGAATGACTTCGATCGATTGCTCCACGGCCTTGCGCGACTTGTCCGTGATGCCCGCGTCGGTGACGGTCACGCGGATGAGGCCGTCTGGCGACGCCTCGACGTCGAGCGGCGACGGCCCGCCCATGAGAGCGCTGCTGAAGCTGTTGCGCAGCTGCCGCAATTTCGGCAGGACTTTCTCTCGATCCGCAGGATCGGCGACGCGCACCTGTACGCCGCGTGGGGTCGTTCCGATGCCGCCGGTGATGGCGACCTTTTCTTCGCGCAGGATTCGGCGCACGTCGTCGCGCAGATTCTTCACCTGCGTGCTGATGAGATCCGCCTGATCCACCTCGAGCGTCACATGCGAGCCGCCCTGCAGGTCGAGGCCGAGCACGATGGTCGGAGGCGCAAGCCAGGCGGGCAGGCGCGACTTCAGCTCTTCATAATGGGACGGCGACAACATGCTCGGCGCGACGACAAGCACCGCGGCGACAGTCATCGCCACAATGGCGAGAAATTTCCAGGTCGAGAATCGCAGCATTGTCCTGCTATTGGCTAGTGATCGAAAGGAGCCGCGTCAGCTCTGTGAGCCGGATCCGGCGTCTCCGGGCTTGTTCTCGCCCGCCTTGCCGTTGCCGGTCTTGACGTCGCTCGACTTGGTTTCAGCGGACTTCGCCGACTTTCCGCCGCTTTTGGCGCCGCCCGTCTTGGCCGTCGGCGGCGTCTCCTCCCTTACGGGTTCGCCCTTGGCGCGCACTTCGGCGACGGCGGTGCGCAGCATGCGCACCCGCACGTTGGGCGCGATCTCGACCTCGATTTCAGCGTCGTCGATGGACTTCGTCACCTTGGCGACGATTCCGCTCGTGGTGACGAGCGTGTCTCCGCGTCGGACGTTGCGCAGCTGCGCGAGTTGCTCCTTCTCGCGTCGGGAGCGCGGGCGGATCACCAAGATGTAGACGATGCCCATCACCACGAAGATGGGAATAAGCTGCCCGAGCATCTCCGGCATGGTCGGAGGTTGATGCGCTTCGGGCGGCGTCTCGACGGTTTGACCCGTCTGGGTGGCGGTCGGCGGATGCGGCGGTGTTGGCGACGTCGGCGCGGCAGGCGCCGTCGGGCTCGCAGGCGTCTCGGCGGCAGGCGGTGAGGGCGTCTGGGCTTGGGCCAAAGCGTCCGGGATCAGCTTCATCGCGAAAATCTCTTTAAAGGGCTCGGAGCCCGACGCGGATTATTTCCAAGCGCCGAACGGGCGCGGACTATAGCCGCTCACTTCACGAAAGCAATGGCGCGCGGCCGACTTCACGTGATGCGCGCGCATAAGCGCGAGCAACCGAATGTGCGGCCGCGCACCGCCCTTCGCCGCTGGAGAGCATAGTCGATGTAAGGCGCCTTAAGGGCGCCCGTGTTGTCAGGAGAAAATTCATGTTGAAGAACCTTTCCTACGCCGCGCTTTTGGCGGGAGCGCTCTTTGCCTCTTCCCCCGCCGCCGCAGGCGGCCACTGGCATGGCGGCCATGGCCATGGCGGTCATGGCTGGCACGGCGGTCATGGCTGGCACGGCGGGGACGGTTGGCATGGCGGCCATGGCTGGCATGGCGGTTGGCATGGCGCCGGCTGGCACGGCGGCTGGGGCCACGGCGGCTGGGGCGGTTACGGCGGCGGCTGCTGGCGTTGGTGGTACGGCCAATGGCATTGGACGTGCTGACCGCTTCGAACCCATCAGGCGATCTCGTCTCTTCGGCGGTGGCCGAAGCGCCCTCTCGCTTCGCCAACGCCTGAGGGCCGCGCGAACCGCTGTCGCCGGGCGATGCGCTTTCGCGAGTCCCCTAAAGTTGCGGCGCCGGAGGGGTTTGCTCGCAAATTGTTCAAACGACGCCACATAGAGCTGTGGGGTCATGCCTCAGCCCAAGTCTCCGCCGAACCGCGGATCGCTGAGCAATTCAACGGAAGGTGGAGTCATGTCAGCTTTCAAGAACATTTCTGTGGTCGCGGCGCTTATCGGCGCGCTGGCGATGCCCGTTACGGCCGGCGCCGCTGGCGGCGGCGGCGGTAAGGGAGGAGGCGGCTGGGGCGGCGGCCGAAGGCGGCGGCCAGGGCGGAGGCGGCGGCGGAGGCGGCCAAGGCGGGGACGGTCAGGGCGGCGGTCAAGACGGCAATATGGGCGGCGGCCAAGGAGGCAAGGGCGGCCAAGGCGGCAAAGGCGGCGGCCAATGGGGCGGCGGTGGCCAGGGCGGCGGCGGCCAGTGGGGCGGCGGCGGCAAATGGGGCGGCGGTGGCCAAGGCGGCGGCGGCTGGGGCGGCGGCGGACATGGTCCCCACGGCGGCTGGGGCGGCGGCGGTCACCACGGCGGCTGGGGAGGCGGCGGCGGTTGGGGCGGCCGGCATGGCGGCGGGCGTTGGTGGCGTGGACGCTGGTGGGATTACGGCGTGGGCGGTTGCTGGCGCTGGCACCCCTACCGCCAGAACTGGATCTGGGTCTGCGGCTAACGCGGGATCCTTACGCGCGAAGTTGCTGCGCTAGGCCGCGCAGGAGCTCAAGACAGGCGGCCAGCTCGGCGATGTCGATATATTCGTCGGGCTGGTGCGCCTGGTCGATGCGGCCAGGGCCGCAGACGACCGCGGCCACGCCCGCGCGCTGAAACTGACCGGCCTCGGTCGCATAAGGGACGGCGATCGTCGCGTTGCGCCTGGCGAGCCGCAGCGCCAGCGTCTCCGCCTCGGAGCCCGGCTGCGGCGCGAGCCCCGGCACCTGAATCTCGGTCGCGGTCTCGACGCCGGCGCCGGGAAAGCCGACGAAAATCGTCCGCCTCAGCTCCTCGCAATAGTCCTCCAGCCGGTCGTAAGCGAAATTCGGCGGCGCGCCGGGCAACGCCCGAAACTCCCATTGGAATTCACAGTCCTTGGCGACGATGTTGCGCGCCGTTCCGCCCTGAATCACGCCGACGTGAATGGTCGAGAACGGCGGATCGAAACGCCCGCTCGGATCGCCTGCGGCGCGCAGCGCCTCGCCGAGGCGCTCCAGCTCGCACACGAGTCTGCAGGCGACATGCACGGCGCTGACGCCGCGATGCAGATTGGCCGAATGGATCTCGAAGCCGCGCACGCGCGTCACATAGGTCGCGACGCTCTTATGCGCGTCGGCGACCTCCATCGACGTCGGTTCGCCGACGATCACGGCCGAGGGGCGCGGCAGGTCGGCGCCGAACCGCGCGATGACGTCGAGAGGGCCGAGACAAGTGGTCTCCTCGTCATAGCTCAAGAGAATGTGGATCGGCCGAGACAGCCGCGCCGCCTTGAATTCCGGGATCATCGCGAGACAGGCGGCGTCGAACCCCTTCATGTCCACCGCGCCGCGCCCGTATAGGCGCTTGTCGTCGCGCCGCAGCGTGAAGGGATCGCCGCTCCAGTCCTGCCCCGTGACCGGCACGACGTCGGTATGGCCGGACAGGATCACGCCGCCGTCGGCGTCGGGGCCGACCGTAATGAAGAGGGCGGCCTTGTCGCCGGAGGCGTTCGGCGCCCGCACGAAGCGCACCTCCTGTTCGCGCAGGTAAGCTTCGACGAAATCGATCAGCGGCAGATTGGACTTGGAGCTCACCGTGTCGAAAGCGACCAGTCGGGAAAGCATGTCGATCGCGTCTTCCAGGCGCTCCATCGCGCCGGCCTAATTCAGCGTCGGACGCGACAGCGGACTGTCGAGCGAGAAAGCGGGCACTTCGACGTCGAAGGTTTCGCCGGCGTCGGTGATCATCCGATAGCTGCCCTGCATCATCCCTGACGGCGTGGCGAGCGGACAGCCTGAGGCGTAACGAAACGTCTCCCCAGGCTCCAGCACCGGCTGTTCGCCGACGACGCCCGGTCCGCGCACTTCCTCGCGGCGCCCATTGGCGTCGATCACGATCCAGTGGCGCGACAGAAGCTGCACGCGAACGCGCCCGAGATTGGCGATCTCGATCGTATACGACCAGAAGTAGCGATCCTGGTCGGGGTCTGAGCGATCCGGCAGAAAGTCGGGAAGCGCCGTGACCTGAATGTCTCTGGTGATGGAGATGTACATGGATGCAAGATTAGAACGGGCGTCGCCAAAGTGAAATGTTTTTGATTGGGCAATGATCGGCGCGCGAACGATCACAGACTGTGGCCCAAGAGACACACCGATCGCCTTTCGGACTCAATTCATCGCGCCGCGGCTATCCCCGATGCAGTGAATTGTAAATAGTGGGTTGTCAGTTTTGACCGGAATCAAGATGCGGCTCACGACGCTTCGCACCCTGTTGCTTATCCTGGCCATGGTCGTCTAGACCGTCGCCGGCGGAGCCGGGCTGGCGCGCGCCGCTTCGATCTCTCCCGAAGAGACGCTCGCAGCTCATTGCCAGCAGGCGCGCGCAGGGGAACAGTCCGCGCCCAACGACCGGCTTGGCCATCGGCCCCACTGTCAGTCCTGCCTCTTATGTGGCGAACCGCCGCCGGGATGGGTTTCGCTGGCCTCCGATTATGTTGTGGCGCCGGGCGAATATGCGCTGATCGACGCGCCCGCATATGCGGCGCCGTCGCTCTCCGAGCGATCGTCGCGCGCGCATAGCGCACGGGCGCCGCCCCTCTTACGCGCCTGAGGCCGTTGACGCGCGCAAGAGCGCGCCGTCCGGAATCCCGCTGCTCGAAACAGCCTCCACGTCACAGGTCCGCGTGCGCGTTGCATCCAACGTCGCGGCCGCTCTCCCTATGCCGACTGCCGTCGGCGCCAAGGAACACCGTCATGATTCGTCGTTCTCGCCTCCTCAAAGGAGCCTCTTTCGCCGTACTCAGCCTACTCGCCCCGTCGGTCGCGGATGCGCAGCAGGCGCTTCCCACGATCAGCGTCGGCGGCGTCCGCGGCCCCGTGCGGCCTGGTCCCGTCGGCCGACCGGTTTCCGGGCCGACGCGCGTCACGACAGCCGCGCCGAACCCCGCCCAACCGGCGCCCCCGGGATTCAGCCCGCGCAAATTGGCGCTGCCCGTCTATCGTGATCCGACCGGACAGACCTTCACGACAATCCAGGGCAAGGATTTCGAGAACATGCCGCTGCTCTCCGTTCGGGAGTTGCTGCAATACAGTCCCGGCGTCTCCTTCAAGCAGGGGAACGGGCCGCGCGACGTCGTCATCTCGATCCGCGGCTCTTCGGCGCGCAACGGCTTCGGCGTCCGCAACATCGTGCTGCTCGAAGACGGTTTTTCCGTCACCCAGCCTGACGGCCTGTCGCGCACCGACCTTACCGATCCGCACGCCTATGCGGGCGTGGACGTCTATCGCGGGCCTTCGTCCGCCCTGTTCGGCAACTTCGCCAATGGCGGCGCGATCAATTTCCGCACGCGGACCGGCGCCGAAATCGACGGGGTGCAGGTCGGGAGCGAATTTGGATCCTTCGGATATCTCAACAATTTCACCGCTATCGGTAAACATACCGGCAATGTCGACATTGCGATCTTCGCGAGCGACGTGCGCGGCGACGGGTGGACGCTCCACAATCGCTTCGACACGCAGACGGTCAATGCGACAGCGCGTTGGCAGGTGACGCCAAACGACCTGCTGACCTTCAAGTTCATTCACAATCAGCTTTATAGCGATCTGTCGACGCGGCTATCGCTGAACCAGTATTATCTCAACCCCTACCAGGGCGGCTGTTTTGCGCTGACGCAGCTGGGGGCGACAAATCCTCTCGGCTATTTAAACCGGTCATTATGTGCGACCGCCAACGTGTCGCTTGTGGGCCTGAACCCTTCAGGTCCCGCGAGCTACCAGACAACGGCTGTCTTAGCCGGCTTCAACCGCAACGACCGCCGCGACGTGCTCGGCCTGCGCTGGGAGCACAGCTTCGACAACAACACGGTATGGCGCACGCAAGCCATTTATGACGACAAGAACATCATTCAGCCGACCGGCAGCACCGCAGCCTTGCAGGACGAGCCCGCCGTAAACGCCAGCACCGACATCACGCAGTTCGGTTCGCTCGGGGGATTCGAAGCGAGACATTTCGCCGGCCTGTATTTCAACCGGACGCGCTACACCAGCTACACCAACAATACATTGCCGTTCGGGTCTGGCGCGACCGGCGCGATCCAGTCGAAGCAGAACGCCATGATGCAGAATCTCGGCGCGCGCGGCAGAGAAGAGGTTGCGCTTTCCAAGGATGTAACGCTTGTGCTCGGGCTCGCGGCCGAGATGACGAAGATCGCAGCGGTGCAAGATCAGTTCACTTATGTGAACGCGCTGGCCAACTCGAGATTCGCGCAGATCGCCACCTTCCAGAGCGTTCCCGTCAACAAGACTTATTGGAACTTCGGTCCCGAAGCCTCTGTCACCTGGCGCATGTGGCCAGAACTGCTGACGCATTTTCGGGCGTCGAGCGGTTATGGCACGCCCAATCCGGGGCAGCTCTTCGTCAATCAGCAAGGCAGGCCCGGTTCGAACACCGATCTGAAAACGCAGCGCAATACCGGCATCGACATCGGATTTGACTGGAGGCCGGACGAAACGCTGCTCTTCAGCCTCACAGGCTTTCATGAATGGTATCAGAACGAGCAGATTCAGCAGAGCCCAGGCGCCGGCTTGCTCAGCTATACATTCAACGCGCCGGGGTCAGTGCATCGCGGCGTTGAGGCGCTCGCCGACTGGCGGCCGATCGACGGCTGGAAGGTGCTGGCGAATTATACCTACAACAATCAAATCTTCACCAACTTCAACGAACAGCTGGCCGCAGGCGGCGTAACGGCCTACTTCGATCGGGGCGGAAACAAAATACCCAACGTGCCCGCGCATAACGCGACCGCGCGGCTGGGCTATGACCAGCCGTTCGGGGACTACAAGGGGCTGGGCGCGTTCGTCGAATATGTCTATCAAAGCTCCTATTATCTCGACAACGCCAACATCTTGACGATTCCGAGCTACGGCCTCGTCAACGCCAATGTCCACTTCGACAGAGATCTGGAATTTTGGCCGGTCAAGAATTTCTCGGTCTACTTCGAAGTGCGCAACATCTTTGACAGAAACTGGATCGCTTCAGCCAACAACATCACGAACTCGGTGGCGCTGGTGAATGGCGCTGTCGTCCAAAATGGATATGCGCAGCTCGCGCAAAATGGAACGGGGTCGATCTACGCCGGCAATCCGCGCCTGTTCCAAGGAGGCGTGAAGTTCAAATTCTGACCCATGGGGCGGCCGAGATCGCTGAGACGCTTTGCCGCGGCGAGGCGGTCGCCCCAAGATTAACTTGTCGTGGCCTGCGCTTTTTGCTTACATCGACGCGCGCATGTGAATTTCGCATGCGCGCCGATTCCAGGGCTCGAGACTTTATGCGTCGTAACTGGCTGACAGTTCTGCTGTTCGCGCTTGCGCTGACCGTTCAGGCCTTCGCGCCTGCGGCGGCGCAGGTCGCGTCGCGGCTGGGCGCCGGCGACGCCGTTAGCGAATTTTGTTTTACCGACGTCGCCTCGAGCGACCGATCGCAGGCGCCAGGCCACGCAAAGGGCCACCGCGACGTCTGCTTGTTTTGTCAAAACCATTGCGATGGCGTGGCGCCGCTGGCTGCGCGCGTCATTCATCTCGGCAAGGCGCCCGTCCAATGGACAGCGCTTGATTGGACGGTGGCGGACTGCGCCCTGCCGACCCGCCTGCAGGATTTTTCCCGACAGGCGCGAGCGCCCCCCGCCAACTCCTGATCCTTCGCACGCCGCCGCGCCGCTTTGCGCTCTCGCCCGGACTCCGGGCGCGCGCAGCATCGGGCGTAGCTTAAGGACAACGCCGCGTCAAAGCGGCGGATCGGGAGTAAGCCCATGTTTCGTAAACGTAGCCCGAGCGGCCGGGAAAGCGTCGTCGCCGGCGCAACGCTGGAATCTCTCATTGAGCGGGAGCGCGCGCAGGGACACGCGCCCGGCATGGCGGCGCTCGCCGCCATCGTGCCGGCGCGTCTGTGGCGTGGAAATGACCAGCGCGTCATTCGCCTCATCGACCTCGAACGCCGCGCGAGATTCTCGCGGCCTTTGACCGACGCGACCTGAACCGATGTCTCCGTCGGCGTTCAGGCTCGCTTCGCTGCGTTGCGCGCGTGCGCGGCTTGGCGCGACTCTGCTGTTCTCAGCGGCGTCGCTCTTTGCCGTCGCGCCGCTCGCGCGCGGCGTCGCCGAGTCGGGCGTCGGCGGCCGTCTGGTCGCCCAACTCTTTATCTGTTTCGCGCCGGGGGCCTCCCAACCCGGCGCGCTTGCGGGGCGGCTGGGCCCCAAAGACGATCGCTCCGCCTGTATCCTCTGTCAGGCGTTTTGCAGCGGTCTCGCGCCTCTCGCGGCGCGGCCCGGCCCGATCGGCGCGACGCCCGTCCCGAGCTTCAAGCTCGCGCGGACGGTGGCGGACTGCGTCGCGCCGACGCCCCGTCCCAGCCCCGCTCACCGCCCGCGCGCGCCGCCGCAGGCCTAGCGCTGCATCGCGAATGGCCTGCGTCGGCGTCAATTTTCTTCTCCCGCCGCCGCCGCGGGCCGCCACTTCGACTTTCACCATTCCGCCGCGATTTCTTTCGAAAGGGCATGCTGATGAACGAACTGATCACGGGCGTCGTGCTTGAGACGCTTTGCGCCATACTTGCCGTGTCCTGTTTCGTCGCCGACTGCGCGATGCAGGAGGCGAAAATTCCCGCCCGCCGCAAAAGGCGGAACAGCGCGCAGCCGTAAAGCTCAGGCGCGCGCGGCGGCCCACAGCCCGCGGGCGAGATCGTCGACGAGATCGTCGGCGTCCTCGAGGCCGACCGAAAGACGCAGCAGGCCGTCGCCGATGCCGAGAGACGCGCGCGCCTCCGGCGTCAGCCGCTGATGGGTCGTCGTCGCCGGATGGGTGATGAGGCTCTTGGCGTCGCCGAGATTGTTCGAAATCTTGATCACCTCCAGCGCATTGGCGAGGCGGAACGCCGCGGCCTTGCCGCCCGCCATATCGAAGCTCACCAGCGTGCCGCCGCCCGACATCTGACGGCGCGCCAAATCGACCTGCGGGTGATCGGCGCGGAAGGGGTAAAGCACCCGGCTGACGGCTTTCTCTTCGGCCAAGAAGTCCGCGATCTTGGCCGCGCTCGCAGCCTGCTGCGCGACGCGCAGCGGCAATGTCTCGAGTCCCTTGAGCATCACCCAGGCGTTGAACGGCGACAGGGCCGGCCCGGTCTGGCGCAGGAAATTGTGGACGCTCTCTTCGATCAGCGCCTGCGAGGCCAAAATCACGCCGCCAAGACATCTGCCTTGCCCGTCGATGTGCTTGGTCGCCGAATAGACGACGACGTCGGCGCCGAAGTCGAAGGGCTTTTGCAGGAGCGGGGTCGCGAAGACATTGTCGACGACGAGCTTTGCGCCGGCCTCATGCGCAATGTCGGCGATCGCCTTGAGGTCATAGACCTCCAGTCCGGGATTGGTCGGGCTTTCCAGGAAGAACAGCTTCGTCTCGGGACGGACGGCCGCCTTCCACTGTTCGAGGTCGGCGCCGTCGACGAGCGTGGAAGGGATTCCGAGACGCGGGAGCAAATCCTCGACGACATAAAGGCAGGAGCCGAACAGCGCGCGGGCAGAGACCACATGGTCGCCGGCTTTGAGCTGGGCGAGCAGGCTAGCGGTCACCGCCGCCATGCCGCTCGCCGTCGCGCGGGCCGCTTCCGCGCCCTCCAGAAGGCACATGCGCTGCTCGAACATCGCCACGGTCGGGTTCGAAAAGCGCGAATAGATGAAGCCCGGCTCGTCGCCCTTGAAGCGCGCCTCGGCCGCCTCCATCGTGGGATAGGCGAAGCTCTGCGTGAGGTAGAGCGCCTCCGACAATTCTCCGAAGGAAGAGCGCTGCGTCCCGCCATGCACGAGTTGCGTCGCGGGTTTGAGCGGCCTGCGGGGCGGGGCGTCGGCGGACATTGGTTCTCCCTCGGCGCGAGGCGCCATTCGCTTGATGCGCGCCGAACGGCGCTGCTACGCAAAAAGCGGGGCTTCCTCAGGGAGACCCGGCCTTTTAGCGCGTTGTTTTTCGTGGCGGCAAGCCGGCCGGCTCAAATAACCACGTGCGTCTATAGAGGGCAGAGAGCGCGCGGCTGTCAACAGCTTCGGCTTGAAAGGCGGCGCGATTTGGCGCTTATGCCAGCGCAAGGAAAGGCGACGGGGCGATAGACGAATGGGCGGCGTGCTTTCCAGCCGGCAGATTCAGGCGATGGCCGACGCCGGCCAGATCCGTCTCGCCGCGCCCTTGGCGCATGGGCAGATTCAGCCGGCCAGTCTCGATCTGCGGCTCGGCCCCAAGGCCTTTCGCGTGCGCGCCAGTTTTCTGCCGGGAAAGCGGCGCGGCGTCGACGAACTCCTCTCCGCGCTTAAATATGACGAGATGTCGCTTGAAGGCGACGGCGCCGTGTTGGAGCGCGGCTGCTTCTATGTCGTGCCGCTGCTGGAAAGCTTGGCGCTCGGCGACGCTGTCCTCGGCGCCGCCAATCCGAAAAGCTCGACGGGGCGCCTCGATATCTTCACGCGGCTGATCACGGATCGGGGCGACCGCTTCGACGAGGTCGCCCCCGGATATCACGGCCCGCTCTACGCCGAAGTGTCGCCGCGCAGCTTTTCGGTGCGCGTCCGCACCGGCTCGCGATTAAACCAATTGCGTTTTCGCACTTATGCGCAGAGCGAATCGCAAGGCGGGACGCTCGGCGACGCGGCGCTCGACGAACTGCATCGCGCATCGCCGCTCGTCGACGGGCCGCTCAATTTGCGCGACGGCGTCGTGCTGCGCGTCGCGCTCGACGCCGACGCGTTCGGGGGAATCATCGGCTATCGCGCGCAAAAGCACACCGACGTGATCGACGTCGATCGCATCGGCGCCTATCGCATCGACGATTACTGGGACCGTCTGCCGTCGCGCGACGGAAGGCTCATTCTCGATCCCGGCGATTTCTACATTCTCGCCTCGCATGAGCGCTTGGCGATTCCGCCCGACCTCGCCGCGGAAATGGCGCCGATGGATGCGGCGATCGGCGAGTTTCGGGTGCATTACGCCGGCTTCTTCGACCCGGGCTTTGGCGCCGGGCCAGACGGCCGACCGGGCGCCCGCGCCGTTCTCGAAGTGCGCTCGCGCGAAGTCCCCTTCATCCTCGAAGACGGCCAGTTCATCGGCCGCCTCGTCTATGAACGCATGGCGGAAACCCCAAAGGCGCTTTACGGCCAGAGCGGCGTGTCGAATTATCAGGGGCAGGGGCTCAAGCTCTCGAAACATTTCATGGCGGAGTGATCTCATGCGCAAGGCGCTTACTGGCGGCGCGCTCGCCGCGTTCTTGGCGCTCTTGGCGCTCGGGTCTTTCGCCGCTGCGGAAGAACTCGGCGCGTCGAGCGCGAAATTCTGGTCGGTTCCGCAAGTCGACGCGCTGCCTTATGACGCGCATAGCCGGCTGATCCGCCACGGGCGCGATCTCATCACCGCGACCTATTCGCATATCGGGCCGGACATGCCCGACCCCGCGCAGCGCTTTTCGGGCAATAATCTCGCCTGCGGCAATTGCCATCTCGACGCCGGCGTGAAGAAATTCGGCCTGCCGATTTTTGGCCTCGCCGAGGATTTCCCCGCCTATAGCGCGCGCGCCGGCGCGCAGATCACGCTGCAAGACCGCATCAATTCCTGCATGACGCGCAGCATGAACGGCCGCCCTTTGCCGGTTTCGTCCGCGCCGATGCGCGCCATCGTCGCCTATATTCAGTTTCTCTCGACGGGCGTCCCAAAGGGCGAGAAGCTTTCGGGACTGGGCGCCGGGACCATGCCGGAGCTCGCGCGCGCCGCAGATCCGGCGAAGGGGCGCGACATTTATCAGGCGCGCTGCATCGGCTGCCATAACGTCGACGGCGCCGGCGTGCAGAACAGCCTGCCGGGGCTGGGCGCCGGCTACGCCTTTCCGCCGCTCTGGGGCTCGGACAGTTTCAACGACGGCGCCGGCATGGCGCGGCTGATCACAGCGGCGAACTTCATTCACTCCAACATGCCGGACGGCGTCGATTATCTGCATCCGCGGCTTTCGCCAGAAGAGGCGTGGGACGTCGCGGCGCTTATGGTGTCGAAGCCGCGGCCGCATCGCGCCGGGCTGGAAAAGGATTTTCCCGACCTTCTGAAGAAGCCGATCGACGCGCCTTACGGCCCCTATGCGGACGGCTTCTCCGAGGAGCAGCACAAATACGGGCCTTACGGCCCGATCCGCGCGAAGCTGAAGGAGATCGAGACGGAGAAGGGCGAGGTGAGGAATCCGAACAGCGGGAGGTGAACTCGTTTTCACCCCACCCCGGCGCTGCGCGCCGACCCTCCCCCTCAAGGGGAGGGTGTGGGCTGCGCGTCGGTCTACCCTCCCATCGAGGGGGAGGGTCGCGCCGAAGGCGCGGGGCGGGGTGGAGGAACTCAGTCCCTCCCGTTGAAAGCGACCGCCGCCCGCGTTACACAAGGGGGGCGCGGGCGTAGTTCAGAGGTAGAACGTCAGCTTCCCAAGCTGAATGTCGTGGGTTCGATTCCCATCGCCCGCTCCAATCTCCCTGAGCCATGCGAAAATCAGTCCGCAGACGCGGGGCCGCCGCTGTTGAGCATTCTCGTCAAAAGTGCGAAGCGGTTGCGCGATTGAATCACGCCCGACCGAAAGTGACGATGCCGCAGGCCGCCCATGCTCACGCTCCCGCCGCGCCGCTCAGCGCCCATAAATCCGGGCCGCTTAAGGGCCGCGTGCGTCCGCCGGGCGATAAATCCGTTTCCCACCGCGCGCTGATCTTTGGCCTGCTCGCGATCGGCGAGACGAAGATCGAAGGGCTCCTCGAAGGCGAGGACGTGCTGCGCACGGCGCAGGCCTGCCGCCAGCTCGGCGCGAAGATCCTGCGCCATGCCGAAGGGCGCTGGAGCGTCTGGGGCGCGGGGCTCGGCTCGCTGCTGCAGCCCTCGGAGACGCTCGATTTCGGCAACGCCGGCACCGGCTCGCGGCTGATGATGGGCGTCGTCGCCGGCCACCCGATCCTCGCGCGCTTCGACGGCGACGCCTCGCTGCGCAAACGCCCGATGAAGCGCATTCTCGATCCTTTGGCGCTGCAGGGCGCGCAGGTTCTGGAGCAGGCCGAGGGCGGCCGCCTGCCGCTTGTGCTGCAGGGATCGAGCGAGCCTTTACCGGTCGAATACAAGACGCCCGTCGCCTCGGCGCAGATCAAATCCGCGGTGCTGCTGTGCGGTCTGAATTCGCCTGGCCAGACGACGGTGATCGAGGCCGAGGCGTCCCGCGATCACACCGAAAAAATGCTCGCGCATTTCGGCGCGACGGTCGTGAGCGCGCCTCACGGCCCGCATGGCCGCAAGATCACGCTGGAAGGTCGCCCGGAGCTTTTGGCGCGCGAGGTGCGGGTTCCCGCCGATCCGTCGTCGGCCGCCTTTCCGCTTACCGCCGCGCTCATCGTCGAGGGTTCCGACATTGTGATCGAAGGCGTGATGACCAATCCGCTGCGCAGCGGGCTCCTAATGACGCTGCAGGAAATGGGCGCCGATGTCGCGCTGGAGAACAGGCGCGAGGAGGGCGGCGAAGAGGTCGCCGACATGCGCACGCGCTTCTCGCATCTTGTCGGCGTCGACGTGCCCGCGGCGCGCGCGCCGTCGATGATCGACGAATATCCGATCCTCGCCGTCGCGGCGTCTTTCGCCAAGGGCGAGACGCGCATGCGCGGGCTTTCCGAATTGCGCGTGAAGGAATCGGATCGTCTCGAGGCGGTCGCCGCCGGGCTTAAAGCCAATGGCGTCGACTGCGAGATCATCGATGACGATTTGATCGTTCGCGGCGGCAGGGTCGCCGGCGGCGGCATGGTCGAGACGCATCTCGACCACCGCATCGCCATGAGCTTCCTCGTCATGGGGCTCGCGGCCGAAAAGAAAGTCACGGTCGACGACGAGACGATGATCGCAACGAGCTTTCCCGCCTTTCGCCCGCTCATGGAGCGACTCGGAGCGCGCTTCTCGTGACTTTCGTGATCGCGATTGACGGCCCCGCCGCGTCGGGGAAGGGCACGCTGGCGCGACGCCTCGCGGCGCATTACGGCCTGCCGCATCTCGACACCGGCTTGCTCTATCGCGCCACGGCCTGCGCGCTGCTGGAGGAGGGCCTTCCGCTCGACGACGTCGAAGCGGCGGTCGCCGCCGCGCGTAGCCTGTCGCTTGTCGATTTCGACGAAAAGCGGCTGCGCGCCCGCGACATGGGCGAGGCGGCGTCCGTCGTCGCCGCCATGCCGCCAGTGCGCGCGGCGCTCGTCGACATGCAGCGGGGCTTTTCGGCGCGGCCGGAAGGCGCCGTCCTCGACGGTCGCGACATCGGCACGGTGATCTGCCCCGACGCGAAGGTGAAGATTTTCGTCACCGCCGCGCCGGAGACGCGCGCCACCCGCCGCGCTCTCGAGCTTGCGCGCGCCGGCGAAGACGCCGACTACGCCGAGATTCTCGAAGACGTGAAGAAGCGCGACGCCCGCGACAGCGCCCGCAGCGCGGCGCCCCTAAAGGCGGCCGCTGACGCGGCGACGCTGGACACGAGCGACCTCGACATCGAGGAGGCGTTCGCGGCCGCGCTCGCGATCGTCGAGGCGCGGCGCTGAACTGCGTTTACAACTGGGACTGTTCGAGTTCGATCGGCGGGCGCCAGATTTTTGGCTGCGCCGCCAGCAGCGCGACGATCTGGGATTGCCGGGTCGCGCCGGTTTTCGTGAACACCGATCTCACCTGGCTGCGGATGGTGCTCAACTTCACCTTGTGACGTTCGGCGATCTGATCGAGCGTCAGCCCCTCGGCGAGACTCCCCGCGACGCGCGCCTCGGTCGGCGTCAGATCGAAGAGGCTTTGCACCAGCGCCGCGTCCAACGTCGCCGGCGGGGTAAGATGGGTGATCGCCAGCACGCCCAATCCGCCGCCGAAAAGATCGCGCGCATTGCCGGTGACGGGAATGAGATGCATCACCACCGGCCGCTCGCCAGTTCCCTTTGAGGGAAACGACCGTACCGAGGTTGCTGCGGGATTGCCGAGATCGGCGATGGCGCCCCGCAGCAATTTGTCGGCGGCGGGCTCAATCAGCGCGATGCGGTCCCGCGGCATCCAGACATGATGCGACGAGAGATCTTCGATCAGCCCATTGGCCGCAAGCACGCGACCGTCGACATCCAGTATCGCCGCGGGAATGCCGAGGGACCCGAGCGCCTCGGTCGCCGAGCGCAATCTCTCAAGTCGCCAACGGGCGGCGAGCAGACCGGCGCGGGCGAGATGCGGGCGCAGCGCGTCGAGGCGGTCCAGCTCCGCGCGGCCGAAAGGCGGTTCTCCCTTGCGCCGCTTGACCTGGAACATCACGAGATCGCCATTAAGCATCGGCACCGCTGTCGCCGTGCAATGATGAATGCCGTTGGGCGCGCACCACTCCTTGATGACCGGCTCCTGCGCATATTCTTCTTCGGTAAACCCCTCCTGATCGGTGACGAAGCCGGCGCGATTGAAGGCGAGCAGCTTGCTGAGCACTTGGCTTCGCTGAAGACCGCCGCTGCTGAAGAATGCGTCGGCTCCCTTTTCGAGAGCGCCTGAGCAGCGCCATCCGAGCCATGCGTCCGCCCGACGGGCGACGAGAACCCCGCCGGCGGCTTCCGCGACCTTGCCAATGTCATGCATGATGCGCGGCCAGCAATCAGGGTCGGCGGCGGCTTCGTAGATGTCGTCGACGAGCGATTCGAAATCTGGCATGTCTAAATCCAATAGCTTAAAGACCTTAAGCCCACCATTTTGAAGCAAGCCTCGGCGCTCGTCCACTGGCGCCGGAAGACTTGCAGTCGATTCGAGGGCGCCGCCCGCCAAGTAGGCTAATGACGTCCAGGGAAGAACGCGTTTTCCGCTTTGCGCCGTCGCCCAACGGCTATCTGCATCTCGGCCACGCCTATTCGGCGCTTTTGAATTTCGATCTCGCGCGTCGATGCGGCGGGCGCTTGCTGCTGCGCATCGAGGATATCGACACAGGCCGCGCGCGGCCCGAATTCGAATCGGCGATCTATGAGGATCTCGCCTGGCTTGGGATTGATTGGGAGCGGCCGGTCCGCCGCCAGTCCGAGCATTTCGAAGACTATGCGCGGGCGCTCGAGCGCCTGGACGCGATGGGGCTCATCTACGCCTGCGACTGCAAGCGCTCGGACATTGCCTGCGCCACGGCGGGAAGGCCCGACTGGCCGCGGGATCCTGACGGCTCGCCGCTCTATCCCGGAACCTGCCGCGACAAGCCGCGCCGAGCGGCGCGCGAGGTCCTCGCCGAAGGCGGCCTCGCGCTGCGGCTCGATATGCGCAGGGCGTCGACGCTCGCGGGGCAGGGGCTGACATGGCGGGAATTCGGCGCGGATTCGCCTTCATCGCCCGCAGGCCTAGCCGACGACCCGCAGGGCGCGACGATCGCCGCCGATCCGGCGGCATGGGGCGACGTCGTCCTCGCGCGCAAGGACACGCCGACGAGCTATCATATCGCCGTCGTCGTCGATGACGCGCTGCAGGGCGTCAGCGACGTCGTGCGCGGCAAGGATCTGTTTGAAGCGACGAGCCTGCATCGACTGCTGCAACGCCTGCTCGACCTGCCGGCGCCGGACTATCGCCACCACGGCCTCGTTCTGGACGAGAAGGGCGAAAAGCTCGCGAAGAGCGTCGCGTCGACGGCGCTGCGGGCGCTGCGCGCGGAGGGTTGGACGCCGGCCGACGTGCGTGAGCGAATAGGCTTATAGAACGGGAATTCCAATGCGTTCGGCGACTGATTGCAGTCGCTTGTCCCGCGTCCAGAGCGCCGCCGGGCAAGCCAGTAGCGCCGCGGCGATAAGGTGCGCGTCAACGTAACCGATCCCCACGCCATGTAACGCGCGCCGTTCGATCAACTCCAGGATTTCTTTCTCGTCTGCGAGCGGCGCTCTCGGAAGGTCGCTTAAGAGCGACAATATGACCTTGCGGTTCGCGAGATTGCCAAGCGCGAGTTCGCCGATGACGAAACCATGCGTCAATACTTCAGCGTCGTTTAGCAATGCGACGAGCCGAGCGTTCGGTTGGCGAAAGTGGTCGACCCATATGGACGTGTCGACCAGAATCACCTCGGGGTCGACCGGCGTCGAGGAATATCCCGGAGCTGTGGCTCGGAGCCGCCGAGACGCGCTAATCTCCGAGCGCTTTCCCTCTCAATGAGCGCCTTTAACGCTTCGCGGATTAGCGCAGACTTTTCCGTAAGTCCGGTGAAATCCTGCGCCTTGGCGACGAGCTCATCGTCGAGCGCGATCGTCGTGCGCATGACGTCCTCCCCCTCAGAGGCACGAAAAGTAGCATCAATTAATGCTCATTTCAATGCATTTGCCTGCATCTCCATGTGCGTCGCCGCACGAACATTTTCTCGGGCGCCGGATAGCTTCGGATCATTGAGTTCCATAGCGGCAAGGGAGAGCGAAATGTTCGAATCCATCCAGAGCCTGATCGACCAGGAAGCGCAGATCTGCGTTCCGGCGCGCCATCTGACGCCGCGCGCCAATCTCTACGAACTGGGAATGACGCCCTATACGGCGATCCGCCTGCTGCTCGCGATCGAGCGCGATTTTCGCGTCGAATTCCCGCGCGACTCGCTCAATCCCCAGACGATGGCGACGATGGAGAATATCGTCCGCGGCATTCGCGCCGCCCAGTTCGCGCCCGCCTATGAATGGCGCCAGGCGGCTTAGGAGAGGCGATTCATGGCCGGCGGCATCGAAGTGACAACAAAGATCGTCGCTTACCGGGTCTGACGAGTCGCCACTTTGGCGCTGTTGTTCGGCGCCTTCGCCATCAACGAATCAATGCGGTCGCGCTCTTTCTTGAATTCGGCGAGAAGCCGGCCCTCGATCTCGCGCGTGCGCGCCAGCTTGACGCGCATCGGATCGACAAAATGGCCATTGACCATCACCTCGTAATGGAGGTGCGGTCCGGTGGACAAGCCGGTCGAACCCAGGAATCCGATCACCTGGCCCTGCTTGACCCGCAGTCCTTCCTTCACGCTGCGCGCGAAGCCGGACATGTGGTTGTAGGTGGTGATGTAGCCGTTCGCGTGCTGG